>NC_017762.1:0-23054 GCF_000284635.1 Helicobacter cinaedi PAGU611
AGCAAATAAAAATATTCGAGGAGCTTCAAAGGAATTGAAGTTTGCAGAAATATATAATGCACAAAAAAATCCGATGATAAAACTTACCAAACCACTAAAGCACAACCACGCAATCTGTCCGCTTGTAATAGAATCTATTCCTTTAGATTCTGGCTTTGCTTTGAGTGTTGAATAGAGAGGAATTTTCAAGCTACTTGCCTTTTAATAGTTTCTAAAATAAAAGGGATATTCTTATCTGTAATACTTTTACCCTTATTAGATTGTAATTGCACTACTCCATTATGAGGACATTTTATTTCATCATCTTCTAGTAGAGGGTGAAGCATTGCAGTGCTTAAAGGTTTTAATTGTTCAGGTTGTGTTTGTTGTTTTGTTTTGGCTTTAGCTTGTTGTTGTTTGGCTTTAGATTCTTTGTTTGTTAATGTGAGTTTAATATTTAGAGTAGAATCTAAGAGAGAGTAGTTTAAAAGAGTAAGAGTGCAAGAGTTTAAAAAGATAGTAAGTGTGCCTAGATTATTTTCTTCATCTTTGGGGGAGAAGTGATAAGTTGGTGTATCTTGTTTAATGGTATTGTCTTTATCTAATTGACCAAAGAAAAAGGGATTAGATTGTATTTCAGATGAGCCTGTGAGAAGAGTGGAATAGAAAAAGATTTGAGTAGAGGGAGAGTTAAGAATATCTAAACTTATAGGTGAATCTTGTTTTGTATTATTGCTCTCTGTATTTGTATTCACATATTCTTGCAGTAGAGATTCTAATTCTTGTATGTCTAAGTAAGTTTTATCTTTAGTGAATATGTCTATTTTATTGTTATGGATATGGAGGAGGTGAGAAAGGGAACGGGAAGTATCTAAGAAAATGATTTGAATGCTTTTGTCTTGAGATTCTAAAATGAGATTATTGGAACTTATCCTATTTCCTTTGTGAGTATTTATGCTGTGAGAAACTATGTCGCTGATTTGATATTCTAACTCTTGTGCTTGTTCTTGCTTGATAGTTTGCCTTGAATGGTAGAGATTCTTTCTAGCTTCTAAGTATTCATCAGTTATAGAATCTTTGTTGGAGAGGAAGGAAAGGTAAAAAGATGATTTATAATTATAAAATTCCCTTGTATTATTTCCATACAACAAATTATCATCATCAAAATATATACTACTTTCACACTGATATAAAGCTTTTAAATAAATTGTTTCGGAATCTTTATTGAGATTATCTATATCTTGTGCAGTCAATAAATTACATTTAATCATTTTATTTCCTCCGAGATTTTTATTGTATCATTTAATTCCTTTAATTGTTTAGTGGTTAGATTTCTCCAAGTGTTACTAAAACCTCTAGGTATGATTGCTTTATCTGATAATATATAGGGATTGGGGTAAAGTTTATCAGTCATATCAACACCATTAATAAATGTTTCCTTATGATTATAATTTCCTGAAAATCTTTGCATTATTCTTTGTGTAGTTTTATGACAATGAGCTACACTAAGCTGCTGCATTTCTTGTTCTGTAAAATAAAAATCAGCTTCCCTAATATAGTCAATCATAAAACCTCCAACATAATTTACAAGTTTTTCAACTTGTTTGCTTATCCACCAAGAAATAGCCACTCCTCCTATAAAAATAGCTATCCCAACTACCACTGCACCGACAATACTTACACTTGCAATGGCTGTGGCTATAAATGCAGTAATAGCAATTCCTGCGGAAGCTACAACACCAATTTGAAAGATTCTATCTGCTACGATTGTTGCTCCTACTTTCAAGACTACCTTTAATCCATCACCTGTTTTTTGATATTCAATGAGAGCATCAACAGCAAGGAGTTGATTGCTTACACGAGTGAGAATAAATCTAAAGGGTTTTACTATGTGTTTGAGTTTTTTCGGATTGCTCTGCAATGGTCGTAAGATTTCCAAAACTATCAACCTTATCTTTAAAAGATTGTATATCTTTCTGATGAAAAGGGTCATCTTGTTCTTTCTTTTCTTGGCTTTTCTCTTGCAATGCTTTTATCTTTGCTTCATCTTGTTCTTGCTCCATTTCTTTTAACATTACTATTGCATTGTCTGCTATATCTGCTTTTTTAAGGACTCTTATTAGTGTTTCTACCTCTTGCTTATCAACTTCATTTTCTGGCTTTATGATAATTTCTATTTTATCGCTCATTTGCACACCTTGAGGTTGGATTGGATAGTGGAGATAACTTTTTCGTCTTGAGAATTTTTTTGTATCACTTTTTCCACTTCGACTTTGAAACCTTTTGCCTTATCAGATTTTGCGGTATATTTATCTAATTGCGCCGATATGGTTTTAAAATGTGATTTAGAAGTATTGAATCTTTGTATAGCGCGTTGAATATCTTGCCGATTAACATCGCAAGTATTGCTTTCAATGTCGCTTAGAAACAAAGAATTAAAGGCATTATAAAATATAGCCATTCCAGCATAATAAATTCCCAATTTGTCTAGCGAAGCCTTTTCTAATTTTTTAGGGTTTGAAAAGTCATTGCTAATACAAGATTCTAAAAAATCCAAAAAGTTTTGGTAATCTTGGGTGCGTTCTTTGTCGTGTAAGATGAAATAAGTTTGATTAGGATTGAAATCTCGTTCTTTGGATAGTAAATCCGCAATAATAAATAATTTTGTTTTTATCATTCTTCCGACATCTACAATCGTCTGCAACGCTCCATTCTCATCATCATAAGGCAAAATAAAATTTGACAGAATTTCAGTATTATCAATCGCCTTTTGAATGTCTTGCAAGTTTTGATGAATGGTAGCATTTATATTAAGTGCATTTAGGCTTTCTTGGGTAAGATTTTGGATAGATTCTAACTCCCTAGCCGAATCTTTTTCATACCACTCTATGAATGGAGCAAGTTCAGCTTTGGCATTATTTACGATATTATCCACTTCTTTATTTATATCCATTATCCACATTACAAGGCTGATCACCAAATACGCAATAAAGGCTATAATTCCGACATAAAAGCTGATTCTTTTGATATAATTACCATTGAATTTAGTTTGCATTGATTCTCCCTTACATTCTACTTCTCAATTTTTCTCACCACTTTCAACACCCTCCTTCATCATACACCCCTCCAATAATTATCTTTAACTCTGTGGTATTGTCTTTGTCTAAGTAATCATCTAAGCCTAATGCAAATGTAAAGTGAAGTTTGTTCGCTTTAAAAGGAGAAAGGAATACTCTTGTATGAGTAATGCTTATAGATTGTAAAGAAGTATCTTTAGAATGAGTAGATTCTCTGTATTCTTTAATGTCTTTAGAATAATTTAGGAGTGGTTTATATTGTCCTATACCATAATCTTTATGCTCATAGTCTTTATAGGGTTCTTTAAAGAGTTTAGGGAGATATTGGGGGATACTCATTGACAATCCTTGCAGTATTTTTTGACAATGCGTTCTACTTCGGCTTGGTATTCTTTGGAATCGTAGAGGTCAAGACAGGTATAGAATCGTGGCATAAAATTGGATTGTGTATGAGCTTTTATGAAATTTTTAAACTGCATAAAACCATCATTATTTTCAATGTAGAAAAACGAATGATTATTGTTGCGCAGTTGAAGTTTATGCGTAATGTGAAAAAACCAAAAACTATTTTCGCTAAACTTATCCTGCTCAACACAATACTCAAATCCCAATTTTTTAAGCATACTCACCTTTTTTTCATAGGAATAAGGCAGGTTATCAGCTTTTTTTAAAATAGTAATAGCCTCAATAGCACTGCTAAAAGTAACGCACAATACAAACATAAATAATATAATAATTTTTATTTTTTTCATTATCAGTCCTTTAATTCCCAAAATTGAAAATTGCTAGAATGATAGATATGCGTATTACCAAAGCTATCATTCCATATAAGCTCAAGCAGATAATTGTAGTTTGTTTTATTTTGCACATCCACAAAGTCATTTGTATTCCACAAGGTAGTATGCGAAAAATTGCTACTAAATTTTTGATTGATAAAATGCCGTCCTTTTATCACAGCAATACCTGTGTTGCCTTGCAAATTATTAAATGTCAATTTTCTTTCATCATTGCTTTTTGGTTCTATGGCAACTTCCGCTTTACCCCATTTATCATTCAAATACCTACCTATATAATCAGCTCCTAAAATATAAAGATATTTCTCACCTCTACCATACATAGAGTTATATTCTTTTGCTTTAATTTCGGTATGAAGCGGCATTCCTCCATAATTGAGCGCATAGCTTACCTGCATAGCACAAGTGTTGCTATAATCTTGATACACATAACCAAATCTAAAGAAATCCTTGTAATTAATATATTCGCTTAAAGGTTTCCCTCCAACCAAAGCGTATCTCTGCCATACATTATCATCATATTGTCCATCTTTGATAGATTGTATTATATTTTCTGCTGTATTTTTTGATATTTTCTCTGTTTTACCTCTCCATATACCATTATCTACTATGCCTTGTCTAAATGCTTCTTGCAAATTTTCATCATTTGGATTGGCGGTATTGATTTTATCATATTCTTTTCTAACTTCCTTAAAGCTCGGTCTCCTGCACTCTATACTTTTAGATTTACCTTCACAGGTTGCCGTTATTGTTATTCCCATTCTATCTTTCCTCCTCAATTTCTTTTAAAACATTCATTATGAATGCTTCGTTATTCTGTATTCTGCCACGAACAATAAATGTTTGATTGGTAGAAGATTCTAATTTTACCTTTATTATTTCCCCCTCCTCATACCCTTGTGTTCTTATATGCAAATTTATATCTTGTGAATGTCTTGAAATATCCTTAAGTTTTATCTTATCCTCTCCATAAGAAAAATATATTTCTGTGATTTGTTTTTCTTCCTTAGTATCCTCTAATGCTTCATACTCTAATCTATCATCATTACTTGCTAGAGTTGCTACTAGATCAGATTCTATCTCTCCTTCATCATACACCCCTCCAATAATTATCTTTAACTCTGTGGTATTGTCTTTGTCTAAGTAATCATCTAAGCCTAATGCAAATGTAAAGTGAAGTTTGTTCGCTTTAAAAGGAGAAAGGAATACTCTTGTATGAGTAATGCTTATAGATTGTAAAGAAGTATCTTTAGAATGAGTAGATTCTCTGTATTCTTTAATGTCTTTAGAATAATTTAGGAGTGGTTTATATTGTCCTATACCATAATCTTTATGCTCATAGTCTTTATAGGGTTCTTTAAAGAGTTTAGGGAGATATTGGGGGATACTCATTGACAATCCTTGCAGTATTTTTTGACAATGCGTTCAACTTCGGCTTGGTATTCTTTGGAATCGTAGAGTTCTAGGCAGGTTCGTATCTTTGAGATTCCTTGTGGTTGTGATAGCACATAAGTTTTTATTTCCTCTTGCAATTGCTTTCGCTTGTTTGTAGTGTAACATCGTCCACTATCTGTATTGCCCACTTGTTCTATTTGTTGAAAAAATATATCAAACCATTGCATTTCCATTATTTCAATTTTTTGCGACAATCCATAATAATCAAGACAGATTCCCACTCCAAATTCCTTTGCCGTCTTTATCATTCTTGATTTTGCAAAATAATGGAATTCACTATCAGCCTTTTTAAGTGGGCGACTTGATAGAAAATCTACGCCCAAACACTCTGTATTTGAATCTGCATATACACTACTAATACATAAAAACAAAAACAAACAAAGTTTTTTCATCACATAAACTCTCCCTTTACAATAATTCCCAAAAACAGAGTTCTCGGACAAATATAGCTTCTTTATAATAGTCTAAATAATTTGTCTCATCTAAAAACCCTTTCCCATTCCATAGAGTCGTATGTCCCCCTGCATTTCCCCAACCACTTACTTGCATAACCACAATACCATTTTTCTTAAAGTTTTGCAACTCTTGTCTAAATGCTATATTATCATTTTTTGAATACATTTCTTTTGGATTGTATGGCTTTTCAAACCCCCATTTTACATATAAAAAATCCCTTATATATAGTAAATTTTATACAATCATTATTCAATTATCTGCGAGATACAATTTTTACTCTTTGGCATAATTGTGTAATCCTTAACATAAAGAGTTGCTTTGCCAAATAATCCTTGATGCAATGTGCCGTTAAAATAATAAATATTACAGATAGGCGATACACCCTCATTTTTGCTAAACTCCCTTTCTTTTTCGGCACTTTCAAACTCTAATTCCAAATCTACACCAATAAGATTTTGAGGAACTTCCAAATTCATCACATGCCATATTTCATTAGAAAGATTTGCGTTTTTATCTAAATCAATTTCACCATCTGTAAGTCTAGATTCTGTATCTTCTACCCTAAACACCCTATATCTTGGACACTCACATGCATACATCATATTTATCGCATACAATGTGATAGGCTTATCCACACTACACGCACAAAAGAATAACAACAATGCAATCAATACATATTGTCTCATATCATTTCCTTGTTAAAATTTATCCACCTTTTTTGCGTGGTTTTTTTGATGACCTTGCCATTTTGCCAAATAGCCCTTACTCCATGTCGATAATCTTGCTTTGCATTATCTTGCGTGTTATCAATATTTGGATTTGTTTTTGTGGTGTGTCCCACAACATATCCTTGTGGAATTTCTTCGGATAGATTTTTTGAAATACTATCAATCACATAAATATCTCCGCCAGATTCACAACCATGTATTTCAATGATTGCTCCTTTTGAAATAAATCGATCAAATTTTACATCATATATTGTCCTTTTTTCCTCATGAGTGTCCCAAGCAGTCAGTAAATCTGCGGTTTTACTGGCATAAAGACTTGCATTTAATTTGTTTTCTTTAATGTCTTCACTCAACAATTCTTTATACATTGAAGCACCTTTATACATATATAATCCCCATTTACTACCATGAAAAAATAGATCTAATGAAGCAATAGATTCTATATTTTGTTCATTAATTTTATCTACTATAGTTTTTGCTGAATCCACAAATTCATGTATAAAAATATCATTAGGATAATAGTGCTTATAATCTTTTAGAACATTTATAGAAGCATAATAAAATGCCGCATTGTCTCCAATTTTTCTTGCACCACCATAAAATAAAAGATGAACTTGTTTATTTCTTTGTGGAGTTGATTTTTGAATGCTTGTCCTTATTGTCTCTGCCCCCATAAAGTCTTTTTTTGGATTAAGTATAGTTATACCATCTTCGCTATTTTCCCTAAATCCCCATAACTTACCCTTATAACCACCATTTATAAGGGTAATAGTCAGTAGGAAATCTATGCTTTGTTGTTTTGTGCTGTTTTGAGATTTTCTGTCAAGTTTAGCTTGTCTTTGTCTATCCCTAGATTCTAGTATAGAATCTAATCCATTAGCAAGTGTTACTTCTAGCTTTTGTGCTTTATAAGCTGTGTGTAGCGTAAGGATAGTAGCATTGCTAGGATTAGAATCTAATCCTATTTTTGCATAGTCTTTTATGTCCAAATCTTTATGATAGCAATATTCATATAAATATGTATATCTACCAACACCATACTCTTTATCTTGGTATTCTTTATAGGCTTCTTTATAGATTTTTGGAATCTTTTGTGGGATAAGGAGTATGAGAATAAGGACATTAGAATCTAACTGTAAGGATAGATAGTGGTATTTATAGCCTTTGGTGTAGGTTTGCTTTAGGCTAACATATATGCTAGAGAGCACATCTTGTAAGTTAGAGCTAAGATTATTTGTATCACTTAGCTCTTTGGTATCTTTTGCTATATCAATGCTTAGTGAATCTAGTGGAGTATCATTATGAGATTCTATAAGTGTCATATGAAATTGGTAACTCATAAAAACCATTATTTCTTTTCATTTCGGTGTTTCTCTACTATTGCTTTAAATTTTTCTTGAATCTCGTTGTTGTAATAGATTTTTTCAAAGCACGTATTAACTCTCCCCTTATCAAAAGTTTCATATTCTAGATTTTTGTCAATATAGGCTTTTATTTCTTTAAAAGCTTGATTACCAAAAAGTTGCACCATATTGTCTATATGGTGTGGGTTTTTTGTTTCTTTTCTTGCTTTGCATTTGGGCATTTGATACATTTTATTTTCATTAGAAACATAACCTAAGCAATACATCAATGCCCATCTTACATAATATGTAGTAGGTTCTTTACTAAACTCATTTTCTGCTGACATTTGTTTTCCCGCATACGCCTTTGTTTCATCAAGGCAAAAAGCCAAACCAAATGATATGCCCAAAAAACATATAACTATATATTTCATCTTGCAATCTCCCAAAAATATACTTCTCTAATGTTGTATCTACCGTTCATATAGTTTACTCCATCTGAATTATCTACATTGTCTAAAAATTCTCCTTTATCATTATCCCAAAGTGTTACATGTCCACCAGCATCTCTAAAAGTAATTATCATGGCAATAATTCCGTTAGCATTTAGGCTAGATAAAACCTCCTTACAAAAAGCATCACTTGTTTGATTTACTTTTGGTCTAAAAACGATAGGCTCTCCCAAACTATCATTAAGTTTTAAAAAGTCTATCATATCTTCAACTCTTACAAGAATTTTATAGGGCTTGGTATTTGTCCCAGCATTTGCCACATAAGCATTATTTTTCATGCCTTGTAGCTTTTTAATAACTATTCCAAAATCCGTAAGAGCTTTACTGATTCTAGCAGCACAAGTATTAATATATTGATGTGGTGTATTCAGAAATACATCATATATGGGACCACCTATCTTATAATAACGTATTTCAGCTTTGATAAATTCATTCTCACCATACTCAAGATAATTGTCTTCACTATGTATCCAATCCCATAATCTCTTTTCGCCTATTCTTTGTCTTGACATCTTTATATCTGTCTGAGCAATATTATGTATAGCAAGATATGATGTTTTAAGTTGTTTCCATTTTTCTTTTTTATTCATTTCCTCTAATGCCTGATATGCTATTGCATCATCATTACTCGCTATAAGAATGCCTTGTGATATATCTATTTTCTCTTCTATCTCTTCTTCCACCTCCTCCCCATAACTCCACAATTTATCTTTATATCCCCCATTGATAAGTTTAAGTGTGAGTAGAGAATCTATGATTTGTTTTGTGTTATGTTTAGAATCTTTTTGTTTAGATTCTATAGTTTGAGATTCTATGTGAGAGGAAGTTATATCTGTGTTGTGTCTCTTATCTTGTTGAGAGTTTTTAGATTCTTTAGATTCTCTAGCAAGTTTGGCTTGTCTTTGTCTATCCCTAGATTCTATTATAGAATCTAATCCATTAGCAAGTGTTACTTCTAGCTTTTGTGCTTTATAGGCTGTGTGTAGCGTAAGGATAGTAGCATTGCTAGGATTAGAATCTAATCCTATTTTTGCATAGTCTTTTATGTCTAAATCTTTATGATAGCAATACTCATATACATATGTATATCTACCAACACCATACTCTTTATCTTGGTATTCTTTATAGGCTTCTTTATAGATTTTTGGAATCTTTTGTGGGATAAGGAGTATAAGTAAAAGCATATTAGAATCCAGCTGTAAAGATACATATTTATACATATATTCTTTCATAAAAGATTGTTTAAGATTGGAATGCAATATAGAGAGTATATCTTGCAATGCTTTATCTAAGTTATGTATATCATGTAAATCTTTAGTATCTTTAGCTATATCAATAGTGATAGAATCTAGTGGAGTGTCATTATTTGATTCTATAATACTATCATTAAGCTTTAGTCTATATATAGGGAGATTGTCTTTTTGTAATGGAGTGATTTTATAATGCAGTCTTAGAGCTGGTTTATAGAGCTTTATTTGTGGCTCTAGCTTTTGTTTATTTTGCGTGTTAGAATCTATTGGCTTAGGGGAGTTTATTCTAAATGTATTAGGCTTTGGTGTAGCAATAAGAGGGAATCCTTTATCACTAAAGACATTGCCACTAACTAAATCCTGCATTATAGGATAATCATCATTATACTTTTTAAAAGCTCTAGCACTAGGGAGTATTACAGAAATAAGAGTGCATGGAGTAGGAACACCTGCGATATTATTAGTGCAGCCTATAATGTGAGAGTTGATTAAATCAGATTCTAGAATCATAGGTATGCCTTTAGACTTAAAAGGTTTACCTTTATTACTCTTTAGTTTTACTACTCCATTATGAGGACATTTGATTTCAGTATCCTCTAGTATTGGGTGGAGCATAGAGGTGGATTGACTTTTGTCATTACTAGCCACAGGTGAAGAATCTTTATCCCTCTGTGCTTTTTCTCTCTCTTGTATTGCCTTAGATTCGGAGGAATTGCATTCTAATTTGATGTTAAGACTAGAATCTAAAAGGGAGTAATTTAGGAGAGTAAGCCTAGAGCCATTTAAAAAAATATCTAAGGTGCTTAGGGAATTGTTAGAATCTGCATTGCTAGAATCTCTATTGTTGCTTGTAGATTCTATAATCTCATCGCTAGCTTGTAAATGATAGATAGGCTTAAGAGTATCTAAGCCTAGATTATTATCTTTAGAATCTAAATTATTAGATTCTAAGCTTTTAGAATCTAATGTGCCAAAAAAGCATTCATAACCTAAACTCTTAGATTCATCACCACCTGCAAGAAGGATAGATTCTAAAAACACATATACTTCATAGCTATATACATCTTGTAAGCTTATATCCCTGTATGCTTCATTTTCTTGTAGGTTTTCAAAGATGATGTTATGGATTGTTTTGCAATCTAGGGTTGTATTATTGTTTATGCGGTTGATATGAACTATTTGTTTTTCTTTATGTATTGAAATATAAAAACTATTCTCTAACATTCTTGTTTCCTTATGCTCCCTTAACTGCTATCATTGTTGCTTTACCACCATAATACAAGCCTTGTATGATTTTGCAATGACTTCCTAGTGAGGTTTCGCACCACTTATTATGCACTGCTCTATATACACTTGAATTATATCCATAGATTGAACCTAGATTGTCTTTGTTTTCTATTATTTGATTGTTTTTATTTATGATGATAAAGTTTCTATATTCTGCAAGACAAGCTTTATATCCTACATTATTTATATTATTGATATCATCACATTTTTTTCTTATCTCAGCAAAGTATTCTTTATCTAAGATACTCATATAGTATCCATCGTTTGAAAGTGTAGTGACAAAGTCTATTATAGATTCTTTGGGAATAGTGGGTTGCATAGAGCTTGTATAATACGATTTACCTTGCATTGATAGTTCCTGATTGCTTTTACCAATAATCACTGCAACCCTGCTTAAAAATATTTCTAAAAAATCCATTTCTTTAGGAGAATCCCTAAATAGTGTAAATGGTCCATTTTTTATCTCGAAACTTCTTTTGTTATTCTTGTTTGTTGTTATTACAAAAGTTTCTAAATGAATCTTTATATCATTCATAAATTTATTGCAATACTCTATACACTCACTAAGGCTTTTATCTTTGACTTTATCGTAATTAGAATCTAATTCTAAAAGATAGGAGTAGAAGTAGAGGACATTTAGCATTGGAGCTAAGAAATGTGAGTTTGATAACTCATTCCCAAGATAGATAGGATAATAATTCCCTGCTATATCTGTGCCTAAATGCTGGATAAGATTCACATAAAAGGTTGTATCACTCATATGTTTTTCAAAGTCAAGTAGATTTGTGGCTTCTATGTGATAGTGGTTGTTTTTGTCTAGTGGATAGGGCATATACTTGCCCTCTCTAGATTCTGAATCTTTTATATTTTTAATGAGGTATTTAATGATGCCACTATATTTTTGTAGTTCCTTTGGTATCCAAGTCGCATACTTGATATTAATCGTTAAAGATAGCAGCCCTAAAACCGCCATAACCTTTAAAGTAGTGGGCGATTTTGTTAAAAGCTTAAAGCCTATTTTTCTTGCGATACCTGCACCACCAACAGCATAGGTAGCAATCTCAAAACTACTCAAAAGATCATCGATAAAGTCCTTATTCCAAGCTCCAAGCAATCCGGGAGAGTTAAATGTGTAGAGTTCTGCTACTCTATCAGGATACATAAAGCAAAAGCTTTGAGCTAAATACCCACCTAGCGAATGCCCTACAATAATTAGTTTTTGTTTATAATCTAAATGCTTTTTAATTTGCTCCTCATAGAATCTTGCTAACTCATAGCACTGCATAGGGATACCATTTCTAGCAAGGGTTATGTCAATGGATAAATCCTCAAGGGTTATCTCTGTGCCACGAATGGCTAAGATATATTCTGAATCTTTAGAATCTGCTTTTGTGTCTTTAAATAAAGTGGCAGAAAATCCATAATCTGCATTGGGCTGGTGTTCTATGAGTTCGTAGCGATTGACGAAGTTTTTGGTTCTTTGAGAAAGTTCTCTTGCGACTGATACCATTTTAGGACTATCCCCTAATTTATCATCAACAAATGTTCCCTTTTCTATAACTATATCTTTTTGAAAGCGAGATTCTATGGCACGAGCATAGGCGGTATTAGAATTTGGTAGTATAATATTACCATTTAAATATTTATCGTTTTCTATTGTTTTATCCCTATTGGTTATATTATCAGCTTCTTCCCATTTTTTAGATTTGAATACAGAATCTATGTTTTCAAAAACATAATGAAGCATTGCATATGAAGCGTCTGCTATATCCGCCATATCTTTGAATCTTGTAATCATTTCTTTATTTGTCATTTTTATCCTTTTTTATGAAAGTATCTGTTTCTTTATCGTAGTAAAATACATTATCCCTATTACAAAGCCATACAGATTCATCGCCACCTTTAAATCTAAATCCAGCGCCTTCATCACCAATCAGCCATAAGCCATAGGTATAATACTTATAACATAAATAATAACTTATAGTATTTTTTTGTCCGTTCCCATCAATATAAGAATATATTAAATGCTTCCCACTTTTTATTCTGCTATCAATTTTATCTATATCAGCCTCATATTCATAAATTACTTTATATCCATTTTGTAGGATTTTGCCCACTCCTATTCTCCTTGCCTCTCTATCCAACTCTTCATCAAGCACATATAATCCACTTGTATCGTTTTCAAGTTTTCTAAGCTTGTAGTATTGTGGGTCAAGAAATTGTGTATTACCCCCGCTAAATACAAGTATTACTATAGGTATTACTACCAAGATTCCAAAGATTGCATATATCATTCTCATACGCACTTCCTAGATTCAAATATAGAATCTATATTCTCATACACATAATGTAACTTTGCATAACTCGCATCTGCGCAATCTGCGTAATCTTTGAATTTATTTATCATTTCTTTATTTGAGTTACTCATTCACAAATTCCTTTAAGAGTGTTATTATACTCTTCTATATAAAAAGTATGGTTTTTACTTTGAAACCAATGAAAATCCCGAGTATTAAGCCTCAACCCTGCTGCCTCATCACCACTAAGATAAATTCTAAAATACCTCTGTATATATTCTCTTATTTGATAAATAGTGTGTTTATTTCCGCTATCATCTATATAAAAAATATTCTTTCCTAGAATCCAAATCCTACCATATTGCGTATTTACTTCAAGAGTTTCTCTCTTAATGGGAAAGCCATTAGATAAAATTGCTATTTTATCGCCATATTCTTTGGCTTCTTCATATAAATCCTTATCATAAATATAAATTCCACTACACTTATTATTTATATATTTTGCCTTATAATACTGCCAATCCATAAAAGCTGTCGAAAAGTTAGCAGCACAAAACAACACTAAAAATGCCACAGCAAAAAATACAAGAACTTTCTTCAGTGTGAGATATTTTTTAATGACATTCATTGTACATCCTCAAACACATAATACAACATCGCATAACCTGCATCAGCTACCTCTGCCATATCCTTGATTTTGTTGATTCTTTTTTTGCTTGTCATTAATTTTCCTTGCTAATATCGATAAAATATCTTTTTGTTTTGCACCACGCATTTGATTTTTGTATATTCCAATTCCAACCAGATGCTTCATCACCTTGAAACTTAACACGATAAAAAGTCATGTCATAACCTATTCCTTTACTAACTAATGTGTTATCTATATACCATTCGTATTCAGTCCTGCGAACTCCTAAAATCTTTTTTTGTGAAATAGCCTTTGTTTTTATTTTTGTGGCGAAAAGAGATTGCAAATCAGTTATTTCCCGTATAGGTTCTACTCCCTTGTAAGAATCTTGTATTTCTAATTTATCATATAAATTTTTATCATAAAGTATTTGTTTGTCGTTTTTGCATAAATAAAACCAAGCAATATAGCTTCTAGGGTCAATAAATATTGTCGAACACCCACCTATAAAAAATAAAGATATTAGAGATATTAAGATTCTCTTGATTGTAAAAGTTTGCTTAAGTTTTAAGATAATAGATTCTTTAGTCATTCACGCCATCTCTTTAATCTTGATTGTATAAGATTCTACAATATACTTGCTAATCCCACCATTACACTTTATTCTATATATGGGAAGATTGTCTTTTTGCTTTGTATTTATTTTATAATACAATCTTAGTAGTGGTTTAGTAAGTTTTATTGTTGCAAGTAATGCTTCTTTGCTTTGTGTATTAGCATTACTAGGATTTGGTGAGTTTATCCTAAAAGTATTTTCTTTAGGTGTGCAAATAAGAGGAAATCCTTTATCACTCATTACACCACTAGAGACTAAATCTTGCATTATGGGATAATCATCATTATACTTTTTAAAAGCTCTAGCACTAGGGAGTATTACAGAAATAAGAGTGCATGGAGTAGGAACACCTGCGATATTATTAGTGCAGCCTATAATGTGAGAGTTGATTAAATCAGATTCTAGAATCATAGGTATGCCTTTAGACTTAAAAGGTTTACCTTTATTACTCTTTAGTTTTACTACTCCATTATGAGGACATTTGATTTCAGTATCCTCTAGTATTGGGTGGAGCATAGCGGTAGATTGAATAGAATCTTGGGTTTTAGAATCTTGGTCTTTTTGTTGCAAGGCTTGTCTGTGTTGTTGCTCTGTGTGTTTTGTAGGGGGAGTTTTGGTAGAGAGATTGATAGCGAAACGAGTATCTATTGGTTGTATCTCTTGTATATCTGTATGTGTTGGCATAGTAATCCTTTATGTATTTATGTATGATTAGAATCTTATCTTGCATTCTCTTAGATTCATTGTGTATTCCCTTGATTCTTTTATACATTAGCTATATGCGTGATAATAGTAGTTTGTCATAGATACTCTTGCATTATTATAAAAGATTTCTATATTATCACTCTCATCACTCATATATACCTCTCCCTTTTCTCCATAGAAAAATCTAGGATTGTCTATATCCTCTTTACCACCTCTAAGCAATAATCTATAATGCTATTATCTCTAGCAAAGATGCTTACTTTGTTATTATGCTGGAATATAAGATTAGCAAAGCTAAGAGAGGTATTAGCAAGATAGCTGTTGTTAGAATCTAGGGAGTTAGTAGAAGTATTAGCATTGGCTTGGGGATTACTAAAAGTGCGAATATGAGAGTCTTTAAGAGAATCTAAGAATATAATTTTTGTATCTCTATCATTAGATTCTAAGATGAGATAGGAGTCTTTTGTGATATAGGCATTGTTGTTTGTGTTTAGATTCTGTGTAGTATTTGCAGTATAAGCATTTGTTAGATTCTGTGTGGTGCTTGTAGTATTACCTTTAGAGAATCTTACTTGTCGTTGTGCTTGTCTTTCTTTGTCTCTTTGTTTTCTTTCCTGCTCTCTTTGGTATTCTTGGAGTTTAGATTCTCTCTCTTTAGAATCTAATCCTTGTAGTTGTTGCTCTAGCTCTTGCTGTTGTTTTTGTAATTCTTGTATTTCTTTATCTTGTATTTGCTTTCTTATTTGCATTATGGCGTTATAGAGGGATATTCTCTCATTGATGTAGTCTTGGGTTAGGGCTTGTTTATCAGCAATAAAGATAGTATAAAAGTCAGATTTGTAGTTATAAAACTCTCGCCAATTAGATTCTCTTAATAATGGCTCTTTATTAGAATCTAAAAGTATATAATTCTCACAGAAAAAGAGGGCTTTAAGGAGGTGTAAGGGAGAGTTTGGTGTGAGGGAGTGTATATCTTTAGGATTAAGCTTTTGGATATAGGCTACCTTTGGATTTGTAAATGAAATAATAGGAATAGGCTTATACGCATTAAATTCTGTATTAGTTTTTTGAATATTATGGTAGAGCCTTTGCATTTCTTGTTGTAGAGATTGTGTTTTAGATTCTGGATTTTCATTTTGTGAAAAACTACACATTATCATATCTTGATTAAAAAGATTGGTGTAGTTTTTATCATTGCTATATAGTGAGCAGATATTGTTTTGGAGGGTTTTAAAGCTTGGGTAAAATTCGTGGATTGTATTAAGGGCTTTGGTGGAAAAAATTGTCGAAGCAAATAATGTTCTTGGAACTGCATTTATACTTTGTTCCGCAATAATTCTTAATGGTTGAGATTGTATTTTTGCCGTAACCTTATTCCCTGCTTTTATTGTGGAAGATATTCCAGATGTAATCGCAAAAGAACCAATGTAATACAATGGTCTTTCTTTAAAATCTTGTATTAACATTTCTTTCGCTGCCATTCTAGTTTCTTCGTTATTCAAAAAAGTTCTAATACCTTTCCAAAATAATTTCACTTCCTCAATGGCTTCTTGCTGATGATAATCTTTTATCACGATACTACCATGTTGCCAATCACGCAATCCAGAGATTCTGCTTAGAAAATCTCCAAAATTATAGGCAGCAACCCAAAAAGATGCAATCCCTTCGCCAAAATCACTTAAATGGTCTGTAAAATCTTTATTGTTTTCTGCCATTTTCTATCTCCTCTCAATTTTTACTATCTTTATAAAATGGCATTATACATACAATGCCAAAATTTATGATATGCCAAAAAGCAATGCTGATTATAATAATGAGCCACCATTGCATCGGCGGAAAAACAAGCCATACGAACAATGCACAAAATACATTGCCAAGAATAACATCCGTTGGTAAAAATCTTAAGAACATATAAAACACTGCTTTGGGTTTATGTCGAGTTTGACAATTTTTGCATACAATGCTGAATTTATTCTTTTCAGATACTTCATACAAATTCCAAATACTCTGCAATTTATTAATATTATTCCCACACACTTCACATTTTTTATATAACAACATTGCATTCCTTTTAACTTGCTAGATTGATAGTATAACATAATTTTTCAGTATCCTCTAGGATTGGGTGAAGCATAGCGGTGCTTGTAGGATTGTCATTAGCAGAAGCATTAGCTTCGTGGCAATCTCTCATTGTCTTTTCTCTCTCTACTATCTCTTTAGATTCAGAGGAGTTACATTCTAGCTTGATATTGAGGCTAGAGTCTAGTAGGGAGTAGTTTAGAATAGTAAGCCTAGAGCCATTTAAAAACACATCTAAGGTGCTTAGGGAATTGTTAGAATCTGCATTGCTAGAATCTCTATTGTTGCTTGTAGATTCTATAAGCTCATCACTTGCTTGGAGGTGATACACAGGCTTAGATTCTATAAACACTCCTTTAGAATCTAACTCACCAAAAAAGCATTCGTTATAGGGTTTATTAGATTCTGTGCCGCCTGTGAGTTCTACTCCCATAAAGTATAGCTTGGAATTTATAGAATCTATGCCTTTAGATTCTAAGACTTTACAGTCTATGGTTTGGTTATTATAAGCTCGTATTTCCTCTATGTGTTTTGTATCTTTATTGCTCATATATTACTCCTCACATACTACTGATTTTCGTAATGCGTGTAGAGATTTACTCCAATAGCTCAAATCATCGTTGCCACTTAGGATAGCTATATGGCTTTTGTTGATAGAATCTATAAAGCTTTCTGACATATTGGAATAATGGTAATTTTTATATACAGCCCTGCACAACATCTCATCACGCAAGATTAATATAAACGAGGCTTATGATTAAGTGTCCAATTACAAGCTGGAATATTTGGGTCTATCTGCTCTATGGGGTAAGCGATATAGTCTTTTGTGTTTTCATCTCTATGTTTAGAATCTAAAAGCATTCTTGTCTGAAGCTCATCATTCCACATAATAAAAGTAAAATCCCCTTGTATATTTGTGTATCCTAGATTCTTAACTTTTGTGAGGAGTCTCTCTAATTGCTCATTGATACGATTATTATATACTCGCATAAAATCAGAGCTTTTAGTAATAAAATCTTTAAGCTTATTTTCATAATACTTTTGATTTTGTGTGATAGTCCTTTTGCATTCTGTGCTTATATTAAGCCCTTTTGTGATGTCCCCCTCAATCTTTAAAGCACAAAATATTTTATTTTGTGTCATACTTCTAGCCCAAGTCCTAAAGGCTTTTGCTCCAGCAATAGATTCTAAATTAGAATCTATACTTTGGAATTTGCGAAATACTGCATAAAGATATTGTAAATAATGAAATTTTTGAAGCAAAGAATCTCTAGTAGAAATATTATCAGGTAGCCACTCCTCATTGTCGATAATCTCTATGCCTATGGAATCGAGTTTGTTTAAAGCCCAAGTGGTGCAGTTGTTGTTCGTAAAGTCGTATTTCAATTCCTTTGTTATTGCTGCTTGAGAATTTTTGTTGATATACAAGGTATTTTTTACATCTACTTTAATAGATTCTACTAACGCTTCATATTGTTCCTTTGAGATTTCAAACACACAGCGGTTTTGTTGCCAAAAGGTAGAGAGTGAGCGTTCTTTGTAATAATAGGGCTCTACATATTCATTGACTACATTATTACTCTCTGGTGCATATTGGTTATTCTCATACACCTTGCCCCAATGATTTGTATCGTGTGTAACGGGACCAAAGCCAAAGAATCCTTCGCCTTCAAATTCATCGCTTAATATACTAGGATACACTCTCTCATACCATTTGCCTTTGTCTTTTTTGATAGTATTAAAATAATAGCCTATCAGTGAATCATATCGTGGATTAGAATATTTCTCTATCTCAATATTACTTTGTGAATCTAATTCATCAGGGTGCGTATGTGTTAAACCTAAAAATGCGTGAGGAATGGTAAAGGGTATAAAATCTAGTTTTGGTTTCATAGTATCGATATAGATTGTTACGAAGTATTGCATAGGGAATCCTTAGTTATTAATTATTTGCTAAAACCGCCATTAGCAAGATGATAAGCCGCAAGCCACCAATAGCTATTTATGCTTATAAAAACAAACCAAAAGCTTGGCTTGTAGATTCTGTATTGTATAGTATTTGTCTTTTCTAAAAAGAAGTAAATGATAAACATTAAGGTATGGCAGAGTGTGAAAAATAAAGAAAAATTACCAAAACCACCCAATATATGAAGATCTGTTTCTATACCAAAAATATATAGCAATAATCCTACTAACTGAAAGAGTAAAAAAACTAAGATAGAGCAAAAAATAACAGACACTATCATCAATCCAAAGCAAATCAAACAATCTAGGATAAATTTAGAAAAATCAAATTTTTCTTTTTTCACACGATTTCCTTAAAGTTAGAATCTAATATGCTAGGATAAATATTATTATACCACTTATCTTTTACATGTATAAGCGTGGGCTTGTCAGAATCATATCCTACTTGATATTTGTATATATCAACATCTTTGAGTTTATCTAACTCATCAGGGTGAGTATGTGTCAAACCTAAAAAAGCGTGAGGGATAATTGAGAGTGTTTGCATATTTTTAATATACATAGTTACAAAATATTTCATTTATACCAACTTCCATAAGTTAATAGATTAATACTAAAAGCAAGAATATTCACTATCAAAAAGAATAGTAAAAATATTGTTATAGGAATCTTATCAAGGAGAAAAAGCATATTAGGGAGAATCATAATAAAAAAACCAAACCATACTAAAAACCAGCCAAATTGAAAATCCAATATAGAATCCAAAAAAGAAAAGGATAAAAAATATATAACAAGAAAGCTAGACACGCACAAAGCATTTGTGCCTACTTTTGAGATACTTGCACCACAGATGATTGCCATAATATACATGCAACACACAACAAAGGATATGCTTAAAGCATAAACTAAAGAGACATTTTCTACTAAAACTTTGATACAATCAAGTATATAAAAATACGATATAACAAAGCATACTGCACATATCACACTCACAATACTCATTACAATGATATACAAAATTTTATCCTTTGTGTCTGTAAGCGAAGTGTAGTTTAATATGATATTTTTCACGAAATTTCCTTTTTGATAGACTGCAAAACTGCCTCATACTGCTCTTTTGAGGCTTCAAATACACAGCGGTTTTGTTGCCAAAAAGTAGAGAGTGGTCGCTTATCTATATAAGTGTATTGCTGAAAGTTATCGTGCCATTTTGGTATGTATTGATTATTTTCAAAGACTACGCCCCAATGGCTAGTTTTAGACTTTACAGGAGCAAAGCCCCAAAATCCCTCATCGCCAAAGTTAGAATCTAATATGCTAGGATAGATATTATTATACCACTTATCTTTTACATGTATAAGCGTGGGCTTGTCAGAATCATATCCTACTTGATATTTGTATATATCAACATCTTTGAGTTTATCTAATTCATCAGGATGAGTGTGGGTAAGCCCTAAAAAAGCGTGAGGGATATTGACACCTTGCATTGGGTGGATATAGATAGTAAGGCGTGGGTGGCGTCTAAATTAAGATAAGTGCTTGGATTTTTTATATCAACACTTCTTGTTATTTCTCCAAACAATGGGTCAATATAAAGAGTTACATAATGTTTCATTTATAAAACCTCCTCTAGTGATATGATGCAATAACGGTAATGCAAACATAAAAATAGTAATATCCCCATAAAATCAATAAGGAGCTTGCAATAAATTTTCTATTCAAAAAACACACCACGAACAATACAGCCATTGTAACATAACCGATAATATACCACATATCATATGACAAGAAAAATATACACATACTTATAAAAAAGGACAAACCCAAAGGAATTGCACTTTTGTAATATAAAAAACTAAAAACAAAGGCAAATAGTATTGTTATTTTTATTGTATGTATTATATTGTTTTGAAATAGATTGTATATAAAGCTATCTAAACTAAGATTAATGGTATTAATAAAAAACACAATTGTCCAAGAAAATACTATACTACACGCAAACCACGCAATCTGTCCGCTTGTGGTAGAATCTAGTCCTTTAGATTCTAGCTTTGCTTTTAGGCTTGAGTATATGGGGAGATTCAAGTGATACCTCCATACAAGGATTGCAGATTAGAATATTTCTCTAGCTCAATATTACTTTGTGAATCTAATTCATCAGGGTGTGTGTGAGTCAAACCTAAAAAAGCGTGAGGGATTGAAACAGGTATTTTATCTAATTTTGGTTTCATAGGTTCTATGTATAGGGTTATGAAGTATGGCATTTTAGAATCCTTTATAAATGGCTAAAAAAATAATATCCAAATGCAGTATAGCATATCATAAAAATTAATGATAGAAATAAACTTAATTTGTGTATTTTATAAAAGAAATTAATAATAAGGAATGAAATGATACTTAGGAAACAAAACCAACTAGTTATACTTGCTATGTCATTAATGGTGTGAGTATTAATATTAAAAAACCATTGTATTGGGTATAAAAGCCATTGTAAAGACAAATTAGAAATCCATTTAACTAGATAAAAAAAACACAAATGGAGAAACTATCACAATACCAAAACACATAAAACAATCTAAAATAAATTTACCCCATTTAAACGACTCTTTTTTCATCGTAGTATTTCCTTTGGAATATACTGATTATTTTCAAAAACTTTGCCTGATTTATAGACAGGATAAGAAAATGCAAAATTTTCTGGTCCAAATCCCCAAAAACCCTCTCCTTGAAAGTCATCACTTAAGATACTAGGATAAATATTTTCATACCATTTTCCTTTAGTTTTAATTAAAAATTGTCTTCCGCTTAAATAATCATCTTTATATTTTTGTATTTCTATTTCTTGCTTACCTAGCTTATCAGGGTTCTCTTTTGTTAAACCTAAAAAGGTGTGAGGAACTAATGATGTTGCTTGCATATTTTTGATATAAATTGTTGCGTAGTGTTTCATTTTGTCATTTCTCCATAAGCTATAAAGTTATAAGCAAAGGCTATGAAATTTACAATAAATAAATGAAATAAAAAAAGTTTAAAATTAATTTTTTCACACAATAGTAAAATATTTGGAACAATCATTATAAGATTTCCAAAAATTACTAATAGCCACCCCCATTGAAAATTTAAAATTTTTCCAAGCAAAAATAAACATATAACAAAAACAAAAATATATAATATATTTTTAAAAACTTTAAGAACATCTACCCCCAAAATAATTGGTAAGAGAATTATGCTACAAATGATAATTCCTATATTAATATTGTTTATAATATCAATATAGGAGAATCCCGCAAAGGATACAAGCATTCTGTCTATAAAGAACCAAAGCATAATAACACCAATAGCAAACCCAATACTTACAAGATTCATTATAATAATATAAAAAATTTTATCAGGTGTTTGCGTGAGTAAATTATAATTGAATGTTTCTTTTTTTATCATCATATTTCCTCTAACGCTTATTGATTGTTCTTAAAGCCCCTATGATTAATTCATCGGGGTGTTTGCGTGTAAGTCCTAGAAGGGCGTGGGTAACATCTAGCTTTAACAAGTCTTTTTCAAAAAGAATATCTATATAAATGGTTACAAAGTATTGCATAAAACCCCTTTTACCTTAATATGATTTGATTCGTAAAAAAAAGAATAAAATGAACCAAACTGACCCAAAAATTAAAAATGTGGCACATAATAATAATTTTATCCTTATAGATAACTTATTATATAAAAACCAAAATAATATAATTATGAATACTCCAATTACTAATAAAGTAGCATTTTTCATAAATACAGAGACGAGATAAAAAATAGTAAAACATAAGCCCAAAGGCATAAATTTTCTATGAATGAATGTAAGAATAGACCAAAGAACAAGAAAAATAAAGACTAG